>JBMNLM010000002.1:0-17438 GCA_050952805.1 Bacilli bacterium
AGGGACATTTGTTTGTCTAGCAAGATTTATTGATTTCTTTTCTATGTACCCGTCTTGCGGAATGTTTTCAACAATAACGGTAACACTTTCTTCATAAAAATCTTGACCTAGGCTTTGTGTATTATTTCTAGTATTGCTGGCAACTGTAGTCGGAATTAGAAGACCAATAATAATTAATAGTAGTTTCATCGTAACCCTCCTTAGTTAAAATTATATTAATGGATGTTTTCAAAAACAGATATAGAACCGCAACAATAGACACCAACTAATGATGAAACATCATAATTTTCTAATTCATAAATTGGAACACGGTTATTATTTTCCGAATCATATACCGAATCATATATGACGAAATCTAAATTTGGATATTCAATTAAACAATTTTCAAGATCATTACTTCTAATAATATAACCCAACAATTCTTTGGTCACCTTTTCACCGTGGAATTTAGAATTGACTTCATACGCTAACTCTTTAAAAATAAATGATTGAGGTATTTGTGCAGTTAATATACCAGCATTGTCACCAATGTTATCATCGGTTTTACTTGTGTCTTCATGACTATTTGAAAAAGTATTACAACTTGATAAAGATAGTCCAAATATAGACATTAAACCTATAAAGATAATTTTTACTTTCATTTTTCCTCTTTTTTTTTATTATATTAGTTTTTTAGATAATTTTCAAATGAAACTACGATTATGTTTGCATTCGACAGGATAAGTATAATAACAACAATATATTTAAAAAAACTAACCTTTTAGCTGTTTCAAAATCAAAACTAAATGCAATAATCTCGAGCACTTTTAAGACACTCCTTTATCGTCTTTGTTTCACTAAGAACATTGACATATAAGCAATCTTCAATTGGATGTCGAAACTTGCGTGCCGACTGCTCTTTGCTAGATACTTCAAACCTGAAGGTTTATTCTCCTCGGTCTTATATCCACATATGTACATCCTTGCGAGGATATACTCCGCTCGCGGATAACGCTTCTTGTCAGCAAGTGTTTTTACGAAGTCCGCATCTTCCTTTGTGATTGAGGTCTTGCCTAGCCTCTTTTCGATAGTGATCAGTCTAACCACTTCGTTAATTTCGTCATCTAGTTTTAGATTCATAAAAAACCTCCTACTAATAAATAGGAGGGCAAACGTCAATTTGTATCAAATTTTTTAAAATATTTTTAGTAAGGCTTTATATTGCCATCTTTATCAAACCTGATTCTTCGTCCTTTTCCATCCAGTTCATCATGAATTCGCTTATGACAGCTACGGCAAACGAGTTGAAGATTTTCGTTATCAATGCTGATTTTCGGATTATGCATATTGGCTTCAGTTAGTGGAACCTTATGGTGAACGATTTCTCCGACTCCACCACATACTTCGCATAGATATCCAGCACTAGCCATTTTATAATCCCTGGCTTTTTGCCATAAAAGAGAATTATAGAACTTTTGGAGTCTTTCAGTTTTGGCCATTCAATGAATCACTAACCTCTTTTAATTGGCTTATCACTTCGTCTGATACCTCTTCCCAAGGATAGTCTTTACTTCCGAAGTGACCATAAGTTGCAAGTGGTTGATATGTTTGCTCTTTGAGTTTCAACTCTTTGATGATATTCGATGGAGCAAAGTCAAAGACTTTGTTGATTATCTTTCGAAGTTCATCGTTACTAAATTCGCTATTCTTGGCCTTGACATCGACCATTACCGGGAATGGTACTCCAATGGCATAAGCGACCGATACGCGGCAAGAAGTGGCTAGTTTGGCTTTGACGATGGCTTTAGCGACATATCTAGCAAAGTAAGAACCGCTTCTATCGACTTTCGTATAGTCTTTTCCTGAATAAGCATCACCACCATGCAAAGCTAGAGTTCCGTAACTATCAACCTGGAGTTTTCGACCGGTAACACCACTATCGGCATAAGGGCCTCCAGTGACAAACTCTCCAGTTGGATTAATGAGAATCAATGTACTCGTATCTGTTAACTCGCATGGTAGTACTTCTTCAAGAACTTCAAGGATATAGGGTTCATATTCTTCACGGCTGATTCCTAGTTTTGTCTGAGCACTCACAATGACTGTAGATATGTGTCGTGCTTTATCACCATCATAGACGATGGACACCTGGCACTTTCCATCTAGTCCGAAAATGGAAGGATTTTGACGGTTAACTTCATCCATTCGTTTGGCAATGTTTCTTGATAAGACGTAGGGAAGTGGTAAGCACTCTTTCGTTTCGTCTGTAGCATAACCATACATAATTCCTTGGTCACCCGCTCCAAGGTTATCGACTCCGACTTTGATATCGTTTGATTGCTCTGAAACTTTTACGATTACTTCGAAATCATCAGTGTATCCGATTTCTTCAAGAATTCTTTTTGTTTCTTTAGCGTAATCAATCGAGTAGTTACTTGTAACTTCTCCGGCAATGACAACGAAGTTATCTTTGATAAGGCATTCGATGGCCACTCTTGAATCTTTGTCGTGGGATAAGAGAACATCAAGAAGACCATCAGCTATCTGATCACAGACCTTATCGGGATGTCCTTTAAAGACCGCTTCACTAGTTTTGACTGTCATTTTCTTCTTCCTCCAACTTAAAGTATTCGATTTCGGTTAAAGGGATTGTTTTCCCGTCCCTTACCAAGTAGGCATCAAGGATGTCGCCTGTGTCTTCTAGATATCTTTTAACGATGACATCGACGTAATGGCGTTCGAGTTCAATCAGTCTTGCTTTCCTGTTCAACTGGTTCGCGGCAATAAGCGTTGAACCACTGCCACCGAATGGATCCATGACGATTTCGTCTATTCGACTCGAATTCTTTATAAGCGTTCCTAGTAGGTTTATCGGTTTCATCGTCGGGTGTAAGTCGCATTTAGCGGGTTTATTTTCATTAATGACCGTTGGCATTGTCTTTGAGTAAATATCTTCAAGCAAGGTGATGAGCTCATCTTTTTTCATCGCTTTGAAATCTAAATAAGGAGTATCAATGACTGTCGACTGTGTACGATCATTAACAAAGTAATGGGCTTCACCTTCTTTAAATGAATAATAGATGGCTTCGTGTTTCCATTGATAATCCTGGCGACCTAGGACAAATGTATTCTTGTTCCAGATGAGTTGCTGTCTTGGTTTAAGGTTTACTTTTCGAAGCGCTATGTCAAATTCGACAAGTGAAGATGATGCATGAAACACATATGCTGCACCGCCCTTTTTAAGCGATTTTTCGATATTCGTGAAGGATTTGCCAAGGAATTCGACAAAATCATCGCTATCCATATGGTCATTTAGAATCTTCCTGTTATCGAAGACATCGTTCGCATCACCTTTCGCACCGACATTAACGTTATACGGTGGATCAGTGACAATAAGGTCGATTGCTTCACCATCAAGTACTCTTTCAAAGTCTTCAATCTTAGTGGAATCTCCACAGAGGACTTTGTGACGGCCAAGAAGGTATAAGTCACCAAATTGAGAGAATGGTTCGTCAGCTAACACTTTATCGATGTCAAAGTCGTCTTCGTGTGTTTCTTCGCTATCTTCATCAGTTATTTGATGTTCAAATCCGAAGATACTCATGTCGAGATTTAGTTCAGCTAGTTCTTCTTCCAGTTTCTCTAAGTCCCAAGTGGCTAGTTCGCTCGTTTTGTTATCGACAAGACGAAAGGCTTTGATTTGTTCTTCGCTTAAATCGTCAGCGACGATGCACGGGACTTCTTGGAGTCCAAGCCGATGACTGGCCTTATATCTTGTGTGTCCGGCGATGATTACATTATCTTTTGTGACGATGATCGGCACTTTAAAACCGAACTCTTTTATTGAATTGGCAACAACTTCCACTGCCGCTTCGTTGTTTCTAGGATTATTTTCGTATTCCTTTAGTTCACTAATCTTCTTGTTTACTATCTCCATTCATCCATTCCTCGTTTTGTTTTTCTATTCGTTTTTCTGCTAGTTCTAGTTCAAATTTCTTGTCGCTATAATCTTTTCCAAAATAGATAGCTAGGATGAACTTCGCGGCACTGATATCTGGCAAATGCTCTTTGGTGTGCTTGATGATCCGCTTTCTTGTGCCTCGAGGTGTTTCTTCGATATATTGGTCTTCATCGATGGTTTTTCCACCGTTCGCACGTTTAATGATGTTAGCAATCATGGAATCCTTTAAAAGGTTCTTACCGCTCTCGTGAGCAAGGTTTACATCACTACGGTCGTTCTTCATTTTTTGGAATGTTCGAAGAGCGATGCCAAGGCTTTCTGCGATTGATTCTTCGCTTATTCCAACACTCGCAAGTTTCTTGATCAGTTCTAATTTGTCCTTTATGACACCTCTAGACTTCCATTCCAGATAGATATTCTTTCTCATGTAGTTCAACTCCTAACGATAAGTTGAATACTACGAATTTTCGCAAGGGAATGACTTCCCATAGGCATGGCCAGTATTCTATGCAGAAAAAAACCACGATTTTTCCTTTCGTGGTTAGTTTAGTATTGAATTGATTCCGTTCTAATGGTCAAACTGAAGACTACTTATTTTAGCCAACGATATGGACCTTCTTTTCCAGCGTTAGGATATTCAATTTTTCCCGCTTCTTTAAGTTCCTTTAAAGTGAAGTTTAGAAATTTCCACGCTCTAGTCCAATCAACATTTGATCTTACAAGTCCTTGGGTTCTCATCGACGTAGTTATTTTATCGAAATTCGACACATCGATATCCTCAGTAAGTACATACAGACCTAGGGAGTTTTTCTTACAGTATCTTTTGATTTCTTTCCATGATTCAATAATGTTTTGAAAATTTCTTTCTTGCTTTAAATCCGCTTTCGGGGTTCTATTTTCTTCCAGTGGTTTACTTGCTATTATGGAGCCCTTTAAAATGATGAATTTGTCATCTTCAAATACGCCTTGACAGTATACTTCACCATACTTTAAGTAGAATATTTTCCTACTAATCAATCTTTTGAACTCAGTTTCTAGGACCTTGAAATTTTTGTCAACTTGACATTCTGCAATTCTGGACTTTAACCAATCAGCTTTTTTGTCAGATTCGACCTTTATAAATTCACTTAAGCAATCAATGTCAGAATGATCGATAATGATTTTCAAATAATCTTGTGGAATGAAAAACCACTCCGTTCCTCCACCATACTGTAAATTGTTTAGACTAAATACATTTTGAAGAAATCCCTCCGAAGAATCCATGTTAGAGACGACAAATAAAGCAACTGGATATATTTCATGTGGTAGTGATGTTTGAAGAACGACTTTTCTATGGCTCGTTCCACCCGAATTCTCACCTATCCAGTTTATAGTTTGGCCTATCTTACAAATATTATGTGGCAAACTCTCGGACTGTAAAACATATATAAGTCCTTGTTTCTTAGCCATAATTACCCCTCTCGTATATGCTATTCACATATTGATTAATAGTGTTATCGTCCTACTGCTTGTATTTTCCTATCGTACACCAATAGACAACTTACGTTTTCCGTTAGTTTCTTACTGGTGTAGCCGTTCACTTAGGTTATCTATTTTTTTAAGGTTTTTTGACTTTGTGTTTTTTGACTTTGTTATCGGCGGTTAAACTTTCTTGGAATTCTTCCAGTGCTTCTTTCGTTACTCGATAGGAATTTCCAAGTTTGAACGCTTTGAGTTTACCTGTAGCAATATAGTTCCACACCGTCCGATTTGAAACCATAAGGTATTCCGCTACTTCGGCAAGAGTATATGTTCTTCCTAAGTCACTCATTTAATGCCACCTCCATACTTTTTATCAATTAAGGATTCAATGAGTTGAATTCCTTTTTGCAGAACTAGGACATTACTTACAACCTGGGTTTTGGTAAGTCTAGCTTCACTTGTCACAATAATTCGAAAATAGTTTTCTTTGACAAAGTGCGGCTTCGGTTGATCGTTATCATCGAAGACACCCGCAAGTCTTAAAATCTCGCTTATTGCACTTGCTGAAGGTGGTTTGACATATTTGAGTTTGGTTGCAATATTAACAAAATTAACGGGACTAATCCTAGCACCGAAGATTGTTTTAATCGTTTTGACATAGGGTGCATAGGTTCTTTCTTTTGCTTCGAGTACTTCTACCCTGGAGAGCAAGATGTTTCGCTCTTCAATGAATCGTTCTCTGTCTTCGATTGATTCAAGGTCATTGGGAGTAAGGTTTCCTTCATTATGTTCACGGTCAAACTTGTGTTTCATAACTTGGGTATAGAATTTTATGCCGTCACCTGAGTGATCCATTTCTGATAGTTGTTTAAATACTGCAATATCAATTACTTCAATACGCTTGTTTTGCCCATCGATATTAGCGGTGATTCTTTCTGTTATGACTAAATCTTTTACTTTAGGATCATCTCGTTTTAATTTGAACCGTTTTAACGCATCGTTAAGACTAACGAATAGTTCATCGTCAATTACGGCCACAAGCACTTTTGGGAAATCTTTTAAGTATAGGTAATAAACCGACTGTTTTATCATTTGTTTTCTTGTCCTTTCTTTGGTTTGAATAATGCATCGGAAACGAGTTGATTCGTATTGGAGTTTAGTCCTTCCACCATGTGCGAATAAATCTGCGTTGTTGAGATGTTTTTGTGACGCAAAGCCTCTTGTGTTTGGAGAATGCTCGCTCCTCTTAAAAGGGCTGTTGTCGCAAATGTGTGGCGCAATGAATGAACACTATACGCTCTAGAGTTGTAACCGATTGAAATCAGCAAATCTTTGATTTGGGTTCTTATCATCTTTGTTGATAGTCGTTTTCTCACTCCTTTGACTGGTTTGGTTAAAAATAGTGGTGTGCCACGAACATCATCTGAAATTGAATTGGAATCGATTGCGGCTAGATATTCTTGGATTGCTCCAAATGTTTCTTCCGAGAGCTTAACGAATTCAGCTTTGGAATCTCTTCCTTTTCCTTGGATATGAAGCACCGCTTCTCCTTGGACAATATCGATGTCTTCGACATTTGCTCTTTCGGCTTCAATGCTTCTAATTCCAGTAGTAAGAAAAAGGACAACGAGAGCATAATCTCGTTTACCAATTTCGTTTACTGCTTTCTTTTTAGCTTTGTTGATTAATTTGATCGAGTCCTTAATGGATAGCGGCATTCGTTTAAAAGTCGTTTCCACTTTACAGCCTCGTACTTGATAACTGATGTCGTCATAAACTCCCATGAACTTCAAATATTTGAAAAAACCTCGTAACACAACGATATATTTTTGTACCGAGGCACTGCTTAAACTTTTTAGGCTTTCCTCTTTAAAAGCGAGTAGGTCATTCCTTGTTGGCTCAAGAACATTTCGCTTTTCGAGAAACTGCCCAAATGTTAAAAGGATGTTTCGATATCCTATTTTTGAGTTTTCTTTTAAATCGATATAATTCAAATAGTTGGTAATTTCATCATTGATGTTCATGGGATTTATTCTCGTTTCTTCCGACCAGATACCAAGGCGCTTTGCAATAGCCGAGTTCGATTCGTCGCCTTTGATAATTGGCTTCTAATTCGACGAGTTTTTGGATGCTTACTTTTAGTTCTGAAGCAAGACAAACATAGAGCAAAGCGCTCATCCGATGTCCTCTTTCTCCAGACTCCAATTGGTAGTAATTTTTCTTGTCGAGATAAATACGCTCGGCCAATATTTCGGTTGTTAAGCCGGCATCGTACTTTAAATCAATAAGATAGGCGCGCATCAAAGCCTTTTGCTTCTTTGGTTGAGGCATATCTGTGCTTTTGTTTTCTTCCATTTAACTCTCCTTTTGCATTATTTTATCGAGAGTTATTTGGAGAAAAATTACAGAACGACACTTTATTTAGTTTGTATTATGTAATAGGACAATTATAATAGTTTTTTCGCAAAAATGCTTGTTACTGTGTTATAATCGTTTTTGCTATATAATGTTTTATATTACACATTAAGGGAGAACACTATGGAAAGAATTGACGAATATGGCGCAAATTTAATGAAGAATATCGGCGCAAGACTTAAATATCTACGCAAACATTATGCCGTCCAAGTTGATCGTCTGACCGAAGCTTTGGGTGTATCGCGTAATCAATATTATCTATATGAACAAGGCGCAAGTGCGATTAGTATTGTCGGTCTTAAAAGGATAGCGGACTTCTATCATGTAAGCTTAGAACTGCTTACCAATAACCATTTACCCGACCTTGGTTCTTCTACCTTTTTCCACTGCTACACAATCGACTCTTCTGATGAACTTGTTAAAGCTAAAGAAGTGTATATTTCTAATCGCAATGACTCGCTAATTTTTATTAAAAGTAAAGATAAATTCATGCTCTTTGAAACAATGCAAAATTGTCCGAACAGTAATGGCGTTTACTTATTTGAACATAAAGGAATTAAAAAAGTAGAGGAATTATTGTTCGTCGATAATCCATCAGAAAAGAATGGAACGGTACTTCTTCTAACTAAGAAAGACAATCCATTGAGTGTAAAAAGAAAAGAGCTTTTTATTCTAGCTCGGCATATTGGCGATTATATTGAAAGTGTTCCTGGACATTTCATTGAACAATAGTCTTCAGTTTGACCATACAACTCCAATTTTAATTTTTATACAATAATCTCGGCTCAAGATTACCAAGGTCATTCTTTGTTCTACGAAGGAGCAAGGGATGAACACAGCAGTTAAAAACAAACTTATTTTACATATAATTACCCTTCTTTTTGTGAAGGGTTTTTTAAGTTTGGATGAATATTTTCAAATACGAGATTTGATTATCACTAATTGAATTTTTAAGTTATAAAACAAACAAGCGAGTAATACTACTCGCTATCGAAAGGAGATAAACAAGATATGACGAAAACTATCGAAGTGATTATGCCGGTTAAAGTCGATACTTCACTTACTAAAACTAATAAAACAAAACTGCGGGTTGCCGCTTATGCTCGGGTGTCCACTGATGAAGACGATCAAGTTAATTCTTTTAAGGCACAAGTTGACGAATACACCGAACGGATTAAGTCTAATCCCGATTGGGAATTTATAGGCATGTTTGCCGACAAAGGAATTACTGGGACTCAAGCTAAAAAGCGTCCTGAGTTCATGAGAATGGTTGAACTAGGAATGAACAAGAAAATCGACCTTATTCTCGTCAAATCAATTTCTCGTTTTTCTCGCAATACGGTTGATGTTCTTACTACTGTTCGGGAACTTAGAAATAACGGTTGTATCATCTTTTTTGAAAAGGAGAACATTCGCAGTGACGACACAAAAATTGATTTTGTTTTAACGGTTCTTTCAAGTGTTGCTCAAGAAGAAAGTCGTTCAATTTCCACTAATGTTAAATGGAGCATTGAGAAACGATTTAAGAATGGCATCGCCCACATAACAAGAATGTATGGTTATCAAAAAGATGAGAACGGGAAATTTGTTATTAATGAAAAAGAAAGCAGAGTAGTTCGTCTTGTCTTTTCGCTTTTCATTGAGGGATACAATATTAACGATATTGTCAAAATTCTAAATGATCGTAAAATACCTACCTTAAGAGCCAAGTCTTGGGTTTATTCTACGGTTCGTGGATTATTAACAAATGAAAAGTATACTGGTGATGCAATTTTACAAAAAACTTGTACTCCCGATTACTTAACGCATAAACAAGTTAAAAACGATAATCTCGAACCAAAGTATTATGTCCATAATCATCATGAAGGGATAATTTCAAAAGATGATTTCATAACTGTTCAATCAATGCTTACTGTTCGTCGAACAAATCAAATGACCAAATATCCTCTTACAAATCTTGTTTATTGTGAGGAATGTCAGCGGAAACTACATCGCCATTTAATCAATCATAACCGTCCAAGCGAATTTGTTGTTTTGAATTGTGATCATAATCCCACAACGATAAAAGAATGCTCTAGTCCACGGATACCTTATAATCTCGTTTGGGGTGCTGTTAAAGACTCAATTCACGAGCTTTTCAATCATCAATCTGTTTTGAACGAATTAAAGAATCTACTACTCCTTTCGGTTGAGAATAACGACTTAACCATTAAATTGAGAGATAAGCGTTTTCAGCTCAACGCTGTAATTGCTAAAAAGGCAAATGGCAT
Source organism: Bacilli bacterium (assembly GCA_050952805.1). Taxonomy (GTDB): domain Bacteria; phylum Bacillota_I; class Bacilli_A; order RFN20; family CAG-826; genus JAAYSA01. The sequence continues at coordinate 10,087 of JBMNLM010000002.1, forward strand.
TAATCAAAAATTACTAGATGCAGAAAAATTACTTCGAAATGAAATACGAGAACTTGAAAGCATTGTCAGTTCTTCTGTCCGTAATAATAATTTGATTCAAATTATGGATTCAGTCATCGCAGATGAAGATTTCGTTAAGGATACTCTTATAATAAAGTCTTTTTACAAAATCATCGTTGCAAGTCCCGAGGAGTTAGTTTTGGTTATCTCGGGATCCAAAGATACTGAAGAATTGTCAAAGTCAATTGAGGAACTAAAAACTCTTCCCCTGCTTCTTTCAAAACTCTATATCGACTACGATCAACAAAAAGGAATTAAATATCGGGTGGTTTATCATGTGTAGTGTTAGTGTTATACCAGTCGATGTTGGCACTTTCGTTCGTAAAGAAAGGGTTGCAATCTATGCTCGAGTATCCACTGTTAGTGATGAACAAGAATCGAGTTATGAGCTTCAAGTTAATGAACTCATCAAATCTGTAAACGCAAATCCATCTTACGAGCTCGTTAGCGTGTACGCAGACAAAGAAAGTGGGATGGACACGGTAAATCGTCCTGCCTTTAATAATATGATGGCTCTTGCTCGTAAGGGTGGTCTTGATATGATCTTTACGAAATCAGTATCTCGCTTTGGCCGCAACGCAATCGAGGTTCCTGAACTCATTCGTGAACTCCGAAGTTGTGGTGTTACTATCTTCTTTGAAAAAGAAAACATTTCTACCAAAGATTTCTCTGATGAATTCATCCTTAATATTCTTGCTGGTATTGCCGAAGAAGAATCACGACAAATCTCCGAAAATCTCCGTTGGACTTTCGCTAAAAAAATGAGCAAAGGACTCAACACCACCGTCAGATTATTTGGTTATAAAATAATCGCTAATGATTACATCATTGTTCCCAGTGAAGCCGAAGTTGTTAGACAAATATTTGATTGGTATATCAATAAAGTATCGTACACTACTATGATTCAATCGTTGCACGAACTAGGAATAAAATCTCCTTCTGGTAATGAATATTGGACTCGCTGTGTTATTGAAAGTATTTTACTTAATGAAAAATACTGCGGGGATATGTTACTTGGTAGAGGGAGAGAATTAGCTAGATCCAACAAATGTCTTTTTAATGGAAATGAAAAAATGTATTTAGTCCGTAATAATCATCAAGGCATTATAAGCCGTGATGATTTTGAGTTTGTCCAAGAAGAGAGAAAAAGACGAACGAAATATCATCGTAGCAATACCACTCAAACGCTTAAAGAAGAATCTAAATATTTCTATTGTGTCGATATAGGAAAGCACTTCATCTACAAAGTTGAACAGCCAAAAGGGAAATATTCTATTCCTGTTCTTCTTTGTGTTAAGAACGGTAAACGAAAAATGTTCCAATACAAGTATGTCGTCGAGGGCATTACTTTAGCTTGTGAAACTACTCTAAAAAAATTTAAACTTATCACTGAACACTATCTGTCCACTAGAAGTATTATTCTAGATAAGATTAATAAAAAACTATCCAAGCTAGAAAGTACTCTTCCTGGAGAGAAAGATATTGATGTTAAGTTGAGTATTTATAATGAGATTTCAGTTCTAAAGCTTCAACAAGGTAGCTTTCAAAATATCGATATTGAACTAAAAAGCATAAGATTAGCACTGCTTTCGCTTGGTAATGGGTTTGATATAAGGGTTCTTAAAAAGGTTTTCTCGGAAGTGTTAATAGATGATAATCACTTTTACTTAGTGATGAATCCAACCAATTCTTCATTCGATTTGAAAGGCGAATATCACATTTTCCAAACCGTCCAAATCGATGCCATTTCCAATTATAAACCACTTAAGTTGTTCTTTTCGGTTGTGTTGGTATAGGTTCGCTATCTTACAATGAAGTTTACTTTTCGGTCATAAAATAAGTTCGCTATCTTACAATGAGATTTTATCGATTTTCGGGAGTTCGACTTATTTTTTTTATTTGGCTCTTTAATTTTCATCATAAACAAAAGAAAAACGACCATTTTCGGTCGTTTTTGCTCATTTTTTGCTTATTTTAAGCGAGTAATCAAACACGATTTTGTGTTGAGTTAACTATTTTGATACACTAGCGCACCCCTGACAAATTTTACGCACCCCTAAATTTATGGCTTTGTTTAGCCATTTTAAATTCCAACAAAATAAAATCCGTTATATAATTTTGCGACCTCTAACCACTTTAAAAACTTATCATAGTCTTTGGGTTTCTCTTCTATAATTTTATTTATGATTTTTTCAACATCGTTTTCATTGTAATAATGATACCCATTAATATCAAATAATCTTTCCTTCGGATTATCATATGTACAATCATTTAATATTTTTCCGTAATATTCTACAAATAAATCTATATTATCAACATAGATATATAACGAATCATTCTCCTAATTATGGTTTTAAACAAGTTATTGGAATAACATATACCCCGTCTTCTCGTTTATAACCAAACTGTGTTGCTGTAATTACTCCTAAAAAAGATGGCTCGTTTTTAACATTAACTTTATTCTTTAATTTAAGTAGATTTTTTGCAGCTTCATCTATCTGTCTAGAACCAAGTTTGATTTCAAACGCACCCCATCTACCATCGTCTAAATGTATAATTGCATCTGCTTCTAGTCCATCACTATCTCGGTAATGAAAAACTTCACCACTTAAATATTGAGAATAAACTCTCAAATCTCTTATTACCATTGATTCAAATAGTAACCCAAATGTCTCAACATCATAAATTAAATCATTAGGTGACGCATTTAGTAAAACTGCTGATATTGCTGGATCAGTAAAATGCCTTACATGTTTTGTTCTAATAGTTGCTTTTGACCTTAATTTAGGTGTCCAGGCTGGTAAGTCTTCTATTACATATAATTCTTTAAGTGTCTTTACATATTCATTTAATGTTGTGATATGCATTGATTCATTATTAGCTTTTACATCCGCAAGTATTGTTTGATCACTTGCAGCTGTAGCTGTATTTCTAGCAATTGATTTAAGTAATTCAAATACTTTATGTGAATCTCTTATTTTACCATCAACAGTTTCCATTTCCTCGCTTGCAATTAAGTCAACATAACTTTTATTTTGTCTAATAGCAATTTCTAAACTTTTATTAACGCTCTGTGGCCAACCACCTTTAACTACTAGTTTTGAAATATCTTCAAGAGTTAAATTCGAAACAATATTATCATTAATAACTTCATCATTAAAAAGTGAAGCTAAGCTTATTGAACCATTTGAGTTTCCAGATTCATAAAGAGACATTGTCCTCATTCTTAATCTTGAAATTCTACCAACACCTGAATGCATTATCTTGCTAGAATCAACATGTGAAGAACCAGTTAATATAAATAGTCTTTCTACTCCTCTATTATCAACTTCTTGTCTAACCGCATCCCATATTTGGGGAATAGTCTGCCATTCATCTATAAGTCTAGGATTATCACCAACTAATAAAGCTGATGGTCTTAACATCGCAGTTTGTAAATAGCTATCTTTATTGTCTTGATCTTGAAAATTAATCATACTTTTAGCTTGTTGTTTTGCAGTTGTTGTTTTACCACACCACTTTGGTCCAGTTATTAAAACAGCACCAAAGGCATTTAATTCTTCATCTAATACTTTGTCTATAAGTCTTGGAATATATTTTTTCATATCGTCACCACCTACACCAATATAATACCACTATTTATGCATAAAGGAAATAGGTAACCGAAAGTTTGTTAATGTTTCAACCGAAAGTTTGTGAATGTTTCAACCGGAAGTTTATAGGTTCCTATTATATAATTGTTTTCTACATATTTTTTACCGCTTATTTTTAATTAAATGACTTGCCCTATGCATATTTATATTAAATAAAATACTAATCGTTAGATTGTTGAACAATCGTTAAATTGTAGTTATGTTTTAGCAAAAAGTGTCTAAATATTCATTATAAACTTGCATTTCTATGCTTGCTATTAATTGGTGGTAGATGGAATTACTCTAACTTTTGCCATTAATTATCCTCCTTTCTATATTGCTTCAAAGCTGTTTGTCGAGCCATTTCTCTCATTTCAGGTGTCCAAGATTCGCTTCTAGATTTATCTTTCCATATAACTTCTTGAACTGTATTATCATTGAAATGATATTCAAGCTTATTTCCGTTAAAGGCTACAATATAATCAATTTTGTTTGAAACCACATCATCTGTTAGTTCATCAACTCCAAGAATCTGTGCTGTTACCTTATCGAGAATTTCTTCTGGTAGTGCTTTAGATGCACATGCGTGTTTACCTATTGAGTCGTAAGTTCTGCATAACCACCCTTTACCTTTACTGCGGTTACATCTTTTATATTTTGCACCACAAACACAATGATGTAAATGAATGTAAAGCTAACCAGTAAGAGCAAAATTGAGCGATATCTATCACGTTTTGTAACAACAAAAAGTAGTTCAAAAAGATTACCATCTTTCGTCGTAAATCCAACAGCCTGACTAGAAGGCATCACGAGGACGTTAACAAAAGACACCGCGGTGATAATTAAAAGGGCATATAACAAAGTTACTGATATCTTGACTTGCCGATTATCAAGAGGTTGTACATAACTTGTAAGCATGCCTAAAGAGATATTGGTGATAACTAAAAGAGTAAACACAATCAAATCACTGTTTGGCAAAATAATCCCATTCTGAGCATAGACTTGCTCATAAATAAGCATCGTCAGTGCGCTTACAAATATGTAGGGAATAAATGAAATATATCTTTTTAAATAACTTAAATTCTTTACCATAGATGTAACAATAATAATCTCATTTTATTTTTTTAGCAAATATAGTCCTTACCTTTATAGATCACAAGCAATTTTAGAAGTGTTAAATTAAAGCAAAGCAACTTTTATTAAATAAAAAGTACACACAAATGAAAAAAATCAAAATCTTAATTATATTAAGTGTTTCACTATTAACAGGATCGATTGGTGGCTCACTTTTTTCACGCTCAGATATGAGTGGTGCTAGTGCAGGTCCAAGACCTACTAATGTTAACGTAAGTGACTTAGATAGCTCTCTTGTAGCGAGTTACTATAGTGAGGCTGAACGGAAAAAGTGCTACGGCTTTAATGTCTTTCTTATTTGACATCATTAAAGGCCATGTTGAGTATGATTACGATAGTTTTAGTGACCGTTTCGTCTATAAAATCATCGATCGAAACTGGACGCTCAGCCCACTTACCTCTAGCCAATTAACATATATAAATAACTCCTGCTTAAATAACATTATAATAAATAGTTTAAGAGGACATTTCACTTGGTGAAGTTCGAAATTGTAAGTCAAAAAAAGTCAGTAAAAAACCAAGCGAATTTTGCTTGGTTTATTTTTTTAGGAATGAGAATAGGATAATCGTGTTTTGAATAGGAACGCCGACAAGATATAACATCCATGTCTGATATTGGTAAGTTTGAAGGAATATTGATGTAATAAGCGACCAAAGGAAAAGGGAATAAATGTAAAAGGAATATTTTCGTTTTCCCCAGTTGTGATTAAAGAAAGTTAAGACTAAACAAGAAAGAGGTACAGCCCAGACAAAAGCCTTCCAAAATTGTGGCTCGCTTAGGTATAAATAACCATACACAAAAACAATCGTGGCAATAATGAAGACAACAGAAGTAGAAATAGCAGTAATCACAATACGATTCGTTTGAATAATTTTAGGAAGCATGTAGTCTTTTTTCTCTTCCCGTGGTTTTGGACTCGTTAAATAATCAATAGTCACACCAAAAAGCTTGGCAATACGTTTAAGGGTAACAAGTTCAGGGAGAGATTCCCCACGTTCCCACTTACTTACGGCCTTGTCCGTGTAATTGAGCCTCTCAGCAAGCTCGACTTGTGTCCACTTTGCTTCCTTACGTAACTCAACAATATTGTTGGCAACAATTTGATTTAAGTCTAATTCGTCTTTCATTCTTCTATTATAATCAACTTTAATTGCTTTGTCTACTAACAGTAGAATTGGGTAAACTAGCAGTATTTGATGTGAACCCCATAACTTGTACTTATTTGATAAAATATTTGAGGTGATTTTATGAAAAAGGACAAAAGGGTACGTGGAATCTATAAAAAAGTTCCAGACGACATCAAGATTAAGGTCTGTAAAGATCATTACGATAACCACATGAGTTATCAAGAATTAGGTAAGAAATACAACCTCTACACAAAGTCAGGTGAACTCATGGAAAGCACAATGCTTGGATGGTTTAGACTTTATCGAAAAATGGGTGAAGCCGCTTTCTTAATCCATAGGCAAGGGAATCGTTCTCAATATGGAAAAGACGGAGAACCTACTTCTGAAAAAAACAAGAAAAGAATCAAGGAATTAAGAGAAGAAAATGAAAAGCTTCGACTCCAGGTTGAATACCTAAAAAAATTGAATGCCTTGGTTCAAGAAAACCCGAAAAAAAGAGAAGTTTATCAAGTAGTCCGTGAACTAAGGCATAAATATAAACTAAAGGACTTGCTTGAAATATCCTCTCATCGGAAAATCTCTTTATTACTATTACTTCCGAAATGAAGATAAGCATAATAAACATGAGAAAACAGAGGAAATGATAGTCAATATTTTCAAAGAAAATAAGGGCAGGTATGGATATAGAAGAATAGTCTACGCTTTAAGAAATGAATACGGTCTTATAGTCAACCATAAATTAGTTAGAAAAATCATGAAGAAATATGGTCTAGTTTATAAGGCTAGAAGGCATAGGAAATATTCTTCATATCGAGGCACTGTTGGTAAGATTGCCCCTAATGTTCTAAGAAGGAAATTCGCCGCTGATGCGCCGTTCCAAAAATGGGCAACCAGATATTACTGAATTCAACATAAATGGTTCCAAAATATATTTATCTCCTATCATTGATATGTATAACGAAGAAATCATTTCTTATTCGATAAGTACATCGCCCAAACATGAATCTTGTTCTCGATATGTTGGAGAAGGCATTCAAAAAGCTTCCACCACATCAAAAATTAATTCTACACTCGGATCAGGGATCGCATTATCAACACCCAGAGTATCAAGCTCGTTTAAGACATCGGGAATAACCCAATCAATGTCCAGAAAAGGAAACTGCCTAGACAACTCAGTCATGGAGAACTTCTTTGGTAAGATGAAGATGGAAACAATCTATCTTTATCACATTAGGTCAATGTCTGAGATGATTGATGAAATCAATAAATACATTTCTTATTACAATTTCTATCGCATAAAAGAAAAACTGGGAGGTTATAGCCCAGTCGATTATAGAAAAATGAATCAGAACAATTTATAATTAATTAAAATAGGTCCAATTTCTGGGGCGCACTACA
>JBMNLM010000003.1:0-27938 GCA_050952805.1 Bacilli bacterium
TTGTGGCGATATCAGAAATAGACAAATATTGTCTCAAATCTTATGAGGCTTTACACGGCAAACCAAACAACCTCGGTGATATATGCAAAATTGAAAGATTACCAAAAGCAGACTTATGGACTTATTCATTCCCATGTCAGGATGTTTCCGTTGCGGGTAAACTCGCAGGAATCAATGAAGGAACGAGAAGTGGACTCCTTTATGAAGTCGAGAGATTACTCAAAATTGCTAATGAAGAAGGAACTCTTCCAAAATATCTTTTATTAGAGAATGTCAAAAACCTCGTTTCTAAGCGTTTTAAACCTGACTTCGATAAATGGCTCGATTTTCTTTCTTCCATCGGTTATACGAACTATTGGAAGGTTTTAAATGCAAAAGATTATGGCATCCCTCAAAACAGGGAACGTGTTTTTTGCGTTTCAATCCTAAATTTTGGTTCTTATGAGTTTCCTGAAAAGAAAGAATTAAAGCTTAAACTTCGTGATCTATTAGAAAACGAGGTAGATGAAAAATATTATTTGTCGCAAAAAGTCATCGCTTGTTTTATGAAAGAAGACACTAAAGGGTTCAATCGAAAAGAACGCTTTATGGAAAACATCGAACATAGCGATGGTGAAATAGGTCACGCTATAACCACAAGAAGTGGTAGTAGACCAACTGACAACTTTGTTGTCGAAAAAACTGAGCAGGAAAGAAGATGCGATGAAGCATTAGAAAGTGGGGAACTTGCAGAAGGAGATGTTATAAATCACTCCCACGATAATCCAGTTCCTGTTAACAGTGAAAATCCTGATTGTGCACCAACCCTCACAACGAGGGGTGATGAACTAGGGGTAGTTGTTATGGGCAACTACTCTCCTAGTGGTCATAATGCAGCAAGGGTTGTTGATCCTGATGGAATTGCTCCAACGGTGATGGAAAACCATGGAACTGTTACAGCAATACCAATTAAGAACAACACAAAGAAAGGATTCCTTATGGCAGAAGAAGGCGATGCCGTTGATATTAGTGGAAGAATGCAATACCATCGTGGCACTGTCCAAAAAGGAATATCTCAAACCATCACAACAGCAGGAGGAGATAATGTAGGAGTAGTTGTTAAAGATAAATCTTTATTCAGCGAAACCGAAAAGAAACTCTTTACTGAAGATGGAAACATTAGACGATATATTGGTAGCGATAAGGTTGATGAATTTAAAGAAGGACAAATGGCTACTACTTCATTCCCAAATGGGTATGGTCATGGTCCTAGGGTACACGATGAATCAGTATCCCTTAATACGATTGATAAACCTTGCGTTAAATATAATTTAAGGATTCGTAAGCTGACTCCTCGTGAGTGCTTACGTTTGATGGGATGGAACGATGAACAAATCGATAAGATTCAAGCATCAGGCGTTTCTCATTCCCAACAATACAAGCAAGCTGGAAATGGAATAGTTGTTCAGGTGCTTGAAGAAATCTTTAGAAATCTATTTAAAAAAGTAGAAGTACACGGATACGAGCAGTTAAACCTGTTCGATTTTAATTTTGAGGAGGATGAATAATGGCTTACGAGATTAATATTCACGTTGATAAAAGCGGAAAACTCGAGACAGATCAATTCCCTCTCGAATTATCCGTTTATAGGGAAAGTAAAAGAGTAAAACTCTTATTCGATGTCGATGCCGAGATTGACTCTACTTACCATTACCTTAAATTTACACACAAAAATGCGACCTATTTATATAGAGTCCATAACAACGAATTCGAGATTCCTAAAGCAATTACTGCCTACGAAGGTAGATGGGAAATGTCGTTTGTTGCCTGCGACGAAGTCGCTAATAGTGACTCCACAATTACAGCAAATTATATTTATGCATCCGAGCCAGTCGTAGCAGATGTTCTTAAAGGGAATCTTGGGCATTATCCATACATCGGAAGAATTCACCTTGTTGTCCCAACTAGTTGAAGGGACATTTGACCATTTTGAAATACCTAATGGTTGTACTTACATCACTTCGTACTTCTTATCTCAAGCAAGTAACGAATTTGCTGTTAGTGTTCCATATACAGTTGTGACTATCGAGGATCACGCTTTCTATGAAAGTGGATGTACGAGAATTGATTTTGAAGAAGGCTCTCAATTAGCTTCTTTGGAAGATTATGCCTTATATAGAATTCCTAATTTGGAAGACATCAATTTCCCATCGTCTCTTTCAAGATGGGGCAACTACAACTTAAGTGGTTGTGGAAGTGAATATGTCACCTTTGGTGCTAATTCAAATTTAAGAATCTTATCATCCTATGCTTTTTGGAACATTCCAAAACTCAAGAAGTTGTATCTTCCTGATAGATTACAGCAATTCTCAGGAGGTACTGCAGTAGTCAAGGGTTGTCCATTATTAAATGAGATTTGGTTCCCTAACACAATCAATGTACCAATCCCATTAGAAGCGATTCAAGACTGTCCTGTCTTAAGCAAGATCACCTTGCAAAGCAACTTCAATGTCAACGCAAACTTTGGTAACTGTACTTCCCTAACTAGAGAATCAGTTATTCAAATGTTTAGAAACTTAAAAGACTTATCGAATGCTGCTTCAAAAGTTATCTCAATTCATCAAACTGTCTATGACAGGCTAGAGGAAGAAGATATCGATATTGCCACAAATAAAAACTGGACAATCGGTATTGTTGGTGGAGATGACCCATTAGCAGGAAAGTTCATTCCATTATGAAAATAGTCAAATCTCGATTGATTTAGAATTCTCTTACGGATTTGGCTGCATCTCAATTGATGCTAATGCAGTCAACTTCACATACGAATATCTATCAGACACTACATTTAAGATTGATATTTCAGGTGGAGATTATATCCCAAGTGCGTGGGGCAACTTTATGCCAGTCCCACTTGGTGAAGTCATAAATGACACAGGTGTTATTACTTTCAGCAGTGGTGAAGCTTCTTCAGTGAAACTAAAAACATATTCCAATAATAACGTTGGAACAAATAGAACATTCAATTTAGTGAGGGAGGGAGACTAGTATGGAAGTAGTCATTGAAAAAGGAAGAAAAGTCCTAAAAGCAAAAGATGGATATGTCATTCAAAGTGTGACTGATGGCTCTATCTTAGGCAAAAAACTCATTCTAGGTAAAAAGGACTCCGAAATTCATTATCATGAGATTCCTATAGAAATCCCAAGCGAAGAATAAGGAGGTTTAATCGATGGGTTTATTTGACATCTTTAAACGAAAAAAGAAAGTAGTAGTGCCCATTGATTATGACACTAGACTTTTTCAAACAACCCTAAACTTGTTCAGCGATTTTGGGGATAACATTAATGCGAGTGATGTGGTGAAAATCTGCATTGATAGAATTGCTACTCATTCAGCAAAGCTGAAACCACGATATGTGAAGACTCAAGATGATAAAACTGTCCTTGAGAAGAAAGGCAATTTAGCTTATCTACTCAAGTTTCAGCCTAATCCTATGATGACACCATATGATTTCATCTATCGAGTGGTCACATTACTCTATTTAAATAACAATGCGTTCATATACCCATTGTATGATCCATTAACATATGACCTCTTAGAATTATGGCCAATTAAACCTAATTCAGTTGAGGCATTAAAAGATGAAAGCGGAGAACTATATCTCCGTTTTTATTTCACTGACAAGAAAGCATTCACGCTCCCATACGAATCCATTATTCATTTAAGAAGATTCTATGGAACAAACGATATCTTTGGTGGAAGTGGTGCTGTTAGCGACCACGCTGCTCTTTTAAAAACTATTAAGATCAATGATTCGGTTTTGCAAGGGTTAGATAACGCTATCAAAACATCATTCCAAATCAAAGGTTTATTAAAAATAAACGGAATGCTTAACGAGAAGGATAAGCAAGCTCAAAAGGCTGAATTTGAGAAAGCACTCAAAGATTCAGTTAAGAGTGGGGGTTCTTCCATTGTTCCTGTCGACTTGAAAGCAGATTATGTTCCTCTTTCAGTTGATCCAAAACTAGTGGATAGTAACACGCTTACATTCCTTCAAAAGAAAATCATTACTTACTTTGGCGTAAGCGATGCCATCTACGATAACAAGTACAACGAAAATGAGTACAACGCCTTCTATGAAGGAGTTATCGAAGGAATTGCCATCGCTATGTCTGAAGCATTTTCCAAAGCGTTATTAACAAGAAGTCAGTTGGAACATGGTGAGCAAATCATCTTTTATTCCGAAAGACTTCAATATGCTTCTTGGAATACTAAAGTCCAAGCTATCGAGAAATTGATGGGTCTTGGCATCCTCTCATTGAATGAATCTAGAGCACTTCTAGGATTTGAGCCAATTGAGGGAGGAAATCGAAGACTTCAATCACTCAACTATGTTGATGCTGATAAAGCCAACGATTATCAACTACAACCAATCATCTTACAACCTAAGAAAAAGGAGGACCCAGAAAGATGGAGAAGGAAACTAGATTCTCTTCAATCGAAACTAGAAGCGATGATGAGAACAAGAAAATGATTGTTGAAGGCTACGCAATTGTCTTTGATGAAGAAACCTTAATCGGTGATGAAGAGAGGGGATTCATCGAAGTGATTGATAAAGGTGCCTTGGCAAGTACCAATATGAAAGATGTGCCATTTAAGTACAATCACAACGATGTCACATTATCTTAGCGAGAACTAGAAATGGTTCTCTTTCTTTAGAAGTCGATGAAAAAGGACTCAAAATCAGAGCAGAACTCATCGATACAACCAGTAACGTGGATATCTATAAATCCATTGTTGCGGGTTATTAGACAAGATGTCATTTGCTTTCACTGTTAAAAGTCAAAGCTGGGATAGAAGTGGAAAGATACCAAAAAGAACGATTACGGCAATTGATCGTCTCTTTGATGTATCCGTTGTTGATTTGCCTGCATACGACCAAACTTCCATCCAAGCAAGTGCTCGTTCTTTAGAGTTGGTGGAGACCGAACTAAAGGCATTGGATGATGCAGAGAACTTAGAACGTAGAAAAGTGATTGCCAAACGCATAAAAATCAAAACTAAAAATTAGGAGGAATTCATTTTATGAATTTAGAATTACGTTTAAAGGAAATTAAGACCCGCCTTGAAGAAATCAGGGGTCTTGCTGAAACCGAATCCGATGTCGAAAAACTTGAAGCTTTAGACAAAGAATCCGATGAATTAATCAATGAACGCAAAGCCATTGAAAAGAAACTCGCTATGAGAGGCAAATTCGATGTCAAAGAAGTCATTGAAACAAAACACGAGAATAACGAAGAACTCGAAGCACGTGGTAAAGCCTTAAAAGAAGGTAGAACTGTCACAATTGCTGCCGATGGCGTTTTACTCCCAGAACACGTTGATGACAAACTCACACCTGTTCCTTTCCGTGAAGTCTCTACTTTAGTAGAACAAGTTCACACCGTTAACTTAAAAGGTGGCGAAACCTACAAGAAATCTTTCGTTAAATCTCATGGCACTGGTGGCTTAACCGCTGAAGGTGATCCTTACACAACTGCTGAACCTGAATTTGGTTACTTAACCATCTCCAAGGTCAAAGTTACTGCTTATGCAGAAATCACCGAAGAACTCGAAAAACTTCCTGCTGCTGATTACCAAGGTGAAGTTGTCAAAGGAGTCAACATCGCTTTAAGAAAGAAAATCTCCGAACAAATCTTACGTGGTGCGGGTACCACAAACACATTCAAGGGTATCTTCTCAGCTAACTGTGAAGCACTTGCTGATGCAACTGACCTTGAAATCTCTGCTATCGATGAAAACACACTCGATGAAATCGTTTACGCCTATGGTGGTGATGAAGAAGTCGAAGGTGGCTGTGTCCTCATCCTCAACAAGAATGACTTACGTGCATTCGCTGGTTTAAGAACTAGAGAAGGTAGAAAAGTCCACACGGTTGACTACAAGGCTAAAACAATCGATGGCATCCCATTCATCATCTCTTCACATTGCAAAGCAATCTCTGCCTCTGCAACACAAGTTGGTGAATATGGTATGGCTTATGGTCCACTCGCTAACTACGAAGTCCCAATCTTCAGTGGTGTTGAAGTAGCCAAATCCACTGATTACAAATTCAAAGATGGTATCATCTGCTACAAAGCATCAGTCTTCACTGGTGGTAACGTAGTTGGCTACAAAGGCTTCTTAAGAGTCAAGAAAGCAGCTGCTTCCAACAACTCTGAAGAAGATGACTCCGAACAAGACGGAGAATAAGACTTAGGTCGAAACACGGAGGAGTGCCCGCTAACCTTGATAAGTCGCTAGTCGCAATGTAAGTGAAATGGGAGAAATCCCTTTTTGTTTACATGAAGGCGGGTCCTTCCGTTTAAGTGTAATAGGAAGAATTTTAACGAATAGATAGAAGAGGAGGTGTCGAAAATGTCGAGCGAAAACATGCTTAATTTGATGAAGAAAGCTTTGCTTATCCCTGCAACCGAAAACTACGCTGATGATGAAATATCCGTTCATATCGCCTCGTGCCGCCAGTTACTAATCACAACTGGAGTTCCTCGTGAAATCGCTGAATCGGACGATCATCCATTAGTGACAGCTCTTATTACCATATATGTGAAGACAAACTTCGGATTTAAAAGCGATGGGACAGTGAAAGAACTTCCTAAGAGCTTTGACGTCTTACTCAGGCAACTATGTTTACATAATCCTGAGGTTGATGGAGGTTCATCCTCGTGATAGCGTACCCTAATTCCGGCAACATTTCCTTATTCCTATTACGTGTTAAAACAGCTGAAGATGACTTGGGCAACCAAGGATATCGGTTGGTCGACTCCAAGGAGGTGGTAGGGATGATTAGCTCTATCACTTCTAAGGAATTCTATTCATCAAAACAAACTCAAACGAAGGTGGACTTTAAGGTCTCCATTCAAGCGTTCATCTATGATGGAAGCAAATATATCTATATTCAAAGAGAAGACAAAATATACGAGGTTCAGACGTACCTATCAAAATGGTATGTGGATGGAACTATATGCATCTGAATCTTCTTTGAAGAAGGAGGATATTCAAGGATGGAACCTATGACACCTGAAAAACTACCAGTTGAAATTGAACGTGCCGTTAGAGATTACACCAAAGATGTTGAATTAGCGATAGTTCAACGCTTGGACAAAACGGCGGATCAAATACTGGATTACATCAAATCAAACGCTCCAAAGAGAAGTCATTCAGGTGAGCACTTAGCGGATGCGTTTATTAAAGAATCCTATGGCGAAGGAGTAAATCAAACGATTGTTATTTATTCGAAAACCAAAGGATCAATCGTTCATTTAATAGAACTTGGCTTTAGACATCGAAATGGAAAGATGGTCGCTGCTCGTCCGTTTATGAGACCTGCATACGATGAATTCACTCCAAAGATGCTAGAGGATATTCAAAAGATTATCGAAAGGGGTGGTGAATAATGCTTAAGAAACTTAGACAAGTATTGCTTACAGTCCTTCCGACAGTTATTTACGCTCATATCGATTATGATAATGAACAAAATGCTGATCCACCTTTGATTGTCTATCAAGAGATTGGCAAAAGACCTCCTCAATTTGGAGATGATAAGCCAGTTTACTATGTAAGAACGATACAAATCACATTAATAACGAAGAAAAAAGATGAAGCCCTAGAAGAGAAACTCGAAAGAGCATTGCTCAACAAAGACTACATCTTTTCTTTAACAACGGAGTTTAGAAACTCTGATGGCTCTATAAGTAGAGTCTATGAAATTAGGCTGGAGGAATTTAAATATGCCAAATAACAAAATTACATTCGGTTTACGAAATGTTCATTACGCCATTGCCAATCAAGATAACAATGGTAACTGGAGCTTTGATACTCCAGTCGCTCTACAAGGAGCACAAGAATTCTCAAGTGAAGTAGTGGGTGGAAGCACCAATGTCTATGCAGATGACACCTTATATGCATCTTTAGTGCAAAACGCTGGTAGAACATTAACTCTTAAATTCACTGAAATCCCTGATGAATTCAAAACAGCAGTTCTTGGATACAAGAGACTTGCCAATGGTAACTTAGTGGAAATCGCTAATGCACCTGTTGTGACATTTGCTCTTGGTTTCGAATTCCAAGGTGATGCTAAAGCAAGAAGAGTTTGGTACTACTTATGTAGTGTTACTCCAATCGCAGAAGCAACCAAATCCAAAGCGGATTCAATTGAAGCAAATAGTGTTACTCTCAACATCACAGCTAGACCAATCGAAGTTGGCGATGATTTAATCACCAATTGCGTGTCTGCTAAAGGCGATAGTAACTACACTAACTTCTTAACAACCGCACCTGTGATTCCTGAAATCCCTGCATCTAATCCATAGGAGAGAGAATCATGGAACGTACAGTTAAACTCAATGGGAAGGAACTAAGATTAGCTTCTTCCCTTTTTACTATCATTTCCTATAGGAATGTTTTCGGAACTGAACTATTTGATGATGTCGAAAAGTTAGATAAAGCAATGCAAACAAATAAGAACGATGTCGGTAGATTTATCGATGTCCTTTTTAGATTAATCTACGTGCTTCATAAACCATTTTATAGTGAAAGCTACGACAAGTTCCTTCAAACCTTTGACTTCAGTGTTCTTTCTAATGTGGATGAGCTAACCAATTTAGCCAACGCTATTGGAGAATTACTCGGAGAAGTTAAAAAGAATAGTGATGGGACTGATTTAGCCCCAAAAAAGTAAAGCCAAGAGAAAACATCACGGCAAACATTATTTTCAACTTGGCTCAACTCGGAATACCGATTCGTGATGCGGAATTCTTTGATATTCGTACCTATCTTGACATAGTCAAACTTCAAAAGAGTATCTATGAAGAAGGCGGTACAACTAGACAAGCAACTCAGGCGGATATAGACGCCTTTTTAGGATAATTGATGAATTTAGTGGGTTATCGTGTAGAATATAAATATATGAAAAAAGTATTCTTATTATTACTCCCTATTGCTTCTTGCCTTTTAGCTGGATGCCAACCCCAACCAAACGGCGGTTCAATTACTTTTACTGCTGATTTAATTGGCGATACACCTGTACTGGAAGATAAAACCTTTACATACAAAGGTCATACATTTATTTATTACAACGTTTATAACGATGGTAATGGTAACTTTGTCATGGCTAATAATGATAGTTACATCGCTAATAACGATATTCAGTTTGGTTTAAGGGTAAAATCAGCATTTGTTTATACTGTCCCTGAAGATGGCAGTGAACCCGTATGGATAGAACCAAGTGTTCATAACAAGAATAGCGGCTACTACGATTATGCTATTCAAGTATTTGGTTTTCAAATAAGAGGAGTCGGATTAAATATTTCTATGAATTATACCGACATCAACATCGGCAAGATAACTCATTGGTGTTAAAGACACATAAATAATTATTCCAATAAAGTCGACCTAACCAGTCGGCTTTTTTAGTCATTAGGAGGTGAGAGAAATGGCGGATGCAATTAAAGGTCTAAATATTAAGCTCGGACTTGATACATCAGAACTAGAGGCTTCTATCAAATCTCTCAACTCCGACTTAAAAGAACAACAAAGAGACCTTGCTGCTATCAATAAAAACCTAAAATATGATTCTTCTAATGTGGATCTTTGGAAGCAAAAGCAAGATAAGCTAAATGGCATCCTTGAAACCACCAAGAAAAAATTAGAAGAACAAAAGAAACAACTTGAGCTCGCTAAAGAAGCCGTAAAAATCGGTTCAATGAGTGAGCAAGAGTTCAACAAGTTACAACGTGCAGTTCAATACACTGAAGCGGAAGTAGCAAAGCTAAATAACGAACTAAAAGAAACTGATAACAAGATTTCCTCTTTAGGGAATATCAATGTCGATAAACTCTCAAAAATTGGTGGGGCAATGACCAAATATATCACTGCTCCAGTAACAGCGGCAGTTAGTGCTCTTGCTGCATTAGCCATTCAAACAACTAATACAGTCAATGAAATGAGCGACACCGCAAAGCAATTAGGAGTTGGACTTGAAGCCCTTCAAAAGTGGGAATATGCCGCAAAGCAATTAGGTAGTGAAACCGAATACTTAGATAAGGCCTTTCAAAAGGTCAATAACCTCTTAGGCAAAATAGCAAATGGTGATGATGTAAGTGAAGAGCTATCTAAGATAGGGCTCACAATGGATGACCTTGCTGGTCTTGATGCTGAACAAGCATTTGCCAAGATAAGAAATGCTATTGCTGGAGTAGAGGATGCCGCTACTAGAACTGCCTTAGCAAATCAATTCTTTGGTGATAAATTAGGCACTTTGCTCAATCCAGTATTAAGTGCTTCTGAAGACGAGCTTAAGTCTTGGATGGATGAAGCTGAAAAGGTTGGTATTGTTTCTGAAGAAGATGCTGAAGCTACTGGTGCGTTAGGTAACCAAATTTACGCACTCAAGCAATCATTTCTTTCTTTGAGAACTGAACTTGCAACCGCACTTGCACCTATTATTACTAAAATTGTTAATTTCCTTAGAGATACAGTAATTCCAAAGCTCAAAGAGCTTATTCAAAAATGGAAAGAAATGTCCTCAGGTTTGAAAGTGGTTATTGGAGTAATTGGTGGTGTTTTAACTGCCATAGGACCGATAATCACAATTATTGCTAAAGTCATAGGATTAGTTGGAAAGCTTAAAGAAGCAGTTTCCGCTTTGGGTGGAGCAACTAAACTTCTTGGATCAATAGCTAAAGCTGGTCCATGGGCTTTAATCATTGGCATTATTGCAATCTTGCTTCTTCAAAACGAGAACTTTAGAGCCTTACTCAAAAGGGTTCTTGAAATAGTTCAACAGTTAATCGACAAAATAGTCGAACTTGTTGGAAGAATCATTGAAAAATTGAAACCAATCCTCGACATCTTAATGAACGTTATTAATCAAATCATTGATGTATTGGTCGAGGTTATAGATGGCATCCTAGATGTTGTCATGATGGTGTTAGATGAAGTAGTAAAACTACTTGAAAAACTCATTGATCCAATAACTAGAATCTTAGAAATGCTTACGGCAATCTTGATTCCTATCACTCAGTTGATAGCAAAGATTCTTCAAGTTGTGGCAAAGATTCTTCAGTTGGTTATTGGACTTATTGTTCAGATCATTGAAGCAGTAATTGAGTTAATCGATGGGGTTTTGAACATCTTAATCGAAATCATCAATGTAATAGTGGACATCTTAGGTGCTGTAATAAATGTTGTAGTGACTTTACTCGACATCTTGGTCGATATTCTAGAACCAATCCTCGAGATCATCTTGGCGATCCTAGAACCACTTATCGAATTCATCTCAGGAATTATTGAAATCATCGCTTCCTTATTCGAAGTGTTGATGCCTCTTATTGAGATTTTCTTAACACCAATTATGGATATCCTTGATGTAATCTTTGAGATTATTGAGGCAATTTCTCCTATTTTGGTGATTATTGGAAATGTCATTAAAGCGGTAATTCTTCCTGTTCTCCAACTCTTGATGCAAATCTTAAAACCAATCCTCGATATCCTCAGTGCCATTATCAATGCTATTAAATGGATCTTGGATCACACAGTTGGTTGGTTAATTAAGTTAATCGAAAAGATGTTTGGCACAGGCGACTTTGATGCAGAGAATACGGTCAAAACAACAAGCAATTCATATATGAATACTGACAATTCTCGTACAACAAATAATGTCACTATTAACACTAGTGGCGATGTTGATATGGATTCAATTAATGAAGCTTTAGGAGGTGCCTACTAATGAGAAGAAAACTATATTTAGTTAACGAAGTTGGTAGCACCTTCTATTTTGATTACGCACATAGTTGTGTCATTGAAGAAATGGATGGCTTTGGGTTTGAATTCGACATCGACTATGAAGAGTTTGATTCAAGGTTTGTTGAGACAAAACGCAAGATTCCTCAAAGAACCCTTGATTTAACCCTTGATTTCTTTGATGGGTATCACGGCTTTACTCGATGGAGAGAATTCATTACTAAAAGCAAAGAAATTCGACTCTTCTATGAGACATCAGTTGGCAAAAAGTATTGCTATGTAAACGTTGTTTCTTCTTCAAAAGCACAGTTAGAGAGTGGAGTTCTTAAAAGCAAGGTGAAGGTTGATTGTTTATCTCTTTGGCTTGTAAATAAGTCTGCCCACATTGAAGTTACTGATGTTGGTGGTGGAAAGATTTATACGTATCAATACCCATATGTATATGCAGTCTCCTTTAATGGAAAAGTCACCGTTAATAATGAATCATCTAGGAATGTACCTTTGGTAATTAGATTAATTGGCAATTGTTATAACCCTAGAGTAATCATTCGTCAAAATGGTGTTGATCTACAAACTTTAAGACTGATAGTTGATGAAAGAGATGAACCAACGATTATTGTTTGCTCTGAACCAACTAATCAATACATCAAGCGGGTTTTAGATGCAGAAGAACAAGACTACTACGATAAGCAAGACTTTAGCTGTGAAAACTTCTTATTCTTGCCACCCGGCGAAAGTGAAATATTCTTTGATCCTGGAGTAAGAGAAGAAGCGACCTGCGAAATCTCGTTTAAAGAAGAATATATCGCTCATTAGGAGGTAGTTATGCAACTTATCTTTTTAAGTGAACAAGACTTATCAGTGATGGACTATGGTTACGCCACTGATGACTTCGATATTATTCTTGATGCGTTAGTACCTCAAAAGTCAAAATTCACAGTAAATAAACAAAGTTTAAAAGCAAAAGTTGGTGACTTATTAATCGTTAAAGAAAATGGTTATCCATATGTTGGAATAATCACCTCTATAAAAACTGATGAAAAGTTACAAACTAAAGTGGAAACAAAAGACTATTTATCTCTTCTTGATGTAGATGTTCCTCTTCCAAGAACTTTTAGTGGCAACTCAGCTCAATTTATTGTGAACCTAATAAACAACACATTTAAGTATTCAGGTGACACATACCAAAATGTCAGTTATCTCGAAACATCGGTTGAGGTGGTGAAGAACTGTAATCTAACTTATGAAGCAGACACTAAAGAAAACATCTTGGATTTAGTAGAGGAATTCTCTAAGACCTATGGCATTAGACTTGAATACCAAGTTGTCCTTGCTAATGGAAAGTTTTCCAAGATTAGAATTCGAGTTGTTTCTGCTAAAGTTGGTGTCACCATGAAGTCAACTCTTGGCGGTATTACAAATCTTAATGTAAATGACACAAACGAAATAAGTTTAAACAAAGTTTATTACATACCAAAAGCTGAGAATACGCAGCATACAAGTCAAGTTATTTATTACTTAACAAATGATGGGCAAGTGGTAACAACAGCACCTGCTCTTAAACGTATTCCAAAAGTGAAGATGAAGTACGAATTCTTTTCCGATAAGGATTATGATTCGCTTCTTACTAAAGCTACAAAGGCATTAGTGGATTCTTCGCTAGAACACACGATCACATTTAATTTCTCATTTATCACCAATCAAATCGAAGCTCTTCAAGAACTAAAGGTTGGTGCAATTGTGAGATTCATCACGGAAAGTAAAACCTACGATACCATCGTTTCGAAGATGGAATTCAAAGGTACTTTCAATATCGCTAAGGTAACACTTGGTGAATATCGTCTGTCTTTGACAGATAAACTCAAATTATTCGATAGGAGGAGTTAGTATGGCACTAGTTAAAATCACATTTGATTCTGCATCAGTTACTTCCAAGATGGATGCTGATATGAACCACTTTATGGCAAGTAATCAAAATGGTGTATGTGCTTGGGTTTTAGGCAGATGCTTACCAAGTACAAGCAACAACTATATTTCTTTCCAAAATGGTTATGTTCAAGTCTATGGCAGAAGAGTGTATGTGGAAAGCGGAACTAAGATATCTATTTCATTAGATGGAAGTGCATATGGCTATGTTGTTATTAAGTTTGATCTAGGCAACAACGCAATAACTTTAGAAAAGAAAGAGGCTAGTAGCAATTGGCCTTCCTTGACACAACAAGACTTAATGAATGGAGGTCTCATCTATGAATTACCTCTTTGTAGATATACGAAAACCTCATCATCGTTAACACTTGATACATCCTATGATGTGCCAACTATAGTTGCTCCATCTATTTTGGCTAATAATGCTGCTAATAGAGTCGATTCAAACATTCGAGCTGCTTTCGGTACTGCATGGCAATGGATGTATTCCTCTAAAAGCGGAAACACCTATAAGTTTAACGATATTACAACATCCAATGCCTATGATGGTGTCATCGGTGTTTATGTAGGCGGCTGTTATATCACGTTTAAAGCAAGAGCGATGGCAGGAAGCGGTGGTATTGTTTACTACACTTATATGGGCAACCATTATCAACTTTCAGGTCAGCTAACTAGTTCAGGGCTTTATTTAGAAGATAGCAGGGGGAATGAACCAAAATATGTACACGTTACTAACTAAAATGATGCCTGATAATAAAATATTGGCAATTTATAAAGTTGGATCATCAATCTTCGGTCTTTCAAACAATGAAAGCGATAAGGATTACATAGTAATTGTTGATAGATTTGATGGCACAAATGTTATCAAAGAAGATGGAAACGATTTCTTTGTTCTTGGCGATTCGTATTTTGAAAAGCTTTGTAGATTTGATGAAAGGACTATGTCCTATTTTGCTATATGGATGGATAACGTTCTCTTAGCAAAAAACAATCTTGAATACATTGATGACGACTATCAGGAAAGATTTGAAAAACTGATTGATATCAATTGGACAGTTTGTTTTAGAAAGTGGTTAGGCAGAATCATCGACTACTTTAGAATTAGACTTGATGATCCTGATAACAGTAAGCCACTCTATCACTTGTTTAGAATAAAAGCATTGGTCGAGCATTATCTACAAACATCTAAATTTGAATACTACTTCCCTGAAAAAGATAGGGAAATGGCGTTGAATTTCAAAAAGAATCCTAGAAAGTACCTCAAAGAATTAAATGAGGTTTTTTCTTACTTAGAGAATGTCTATAAGGAGGAACAAGAATGAGTCACATCGTAGAAATCATCATAACAACAGCATCAATCATCACTGCATTGGGAGTAATCTTTGGGATTCTATTTGCCTTATTCAAATGGCTTATGAAAAGAGATAAAAACGATGCAGAAATCAAAGAGATAAAGGAAGAACAATCCATTCTCACCAAAGGTGTTCTTGCTTGTCTTAAAGGTTTAAAGGAACAAGGATGCGATGGTCCAGTTACGGTAGCAATTGCCGAAATCGAAGATTACATTAACAATCAAGCTCATAAATAGGAGGAGCAAATATGAACCAAATCTTACTTAATATTTTAGCTGCTGTAGTAACAGCAATTGTCCTTCCTCTCATTTCCTATATTGGAGTGAGATTTTCGACTTACCTTAATAACAAAATTAAAGATGAAACCGCAAAAAGATTATTGAACGAAGCAACCCAAATCGTTCTTAATGCTACAAGAGTGGTTTTTCAGACCTATGTCGAGGCTTTGAAGGCAGAAGGTAAATTCGATAAGGATGCTCAGTTAATTGCCCTTAACAAGGCTAAAACGATTGTCCTAGCAGAACTCAAAGAAGATACAAAAGACTTTATTCAAAAGAACTATGGAGATTTAACTTCATGGATCACAAATCAAATTGAAGCATCAATCAACATATTAAAAAACAACTAAGGCTCTTTCCGAAAGGTTTGAGCCTTTTCTCAAATAGTGGAGGTTTAGACTATGAATAATGAAATAAGAATAGCCTTTGCCAAAGCCATTATCGATACGATTTGGATGAAAGGCAAAATCTCTGATGAAGAAAGATTAAAAAGTAAGGCTATCATCGAAGAAAAATTAACGAAGCAAAAATAATTCATTTATAGCGCTGACGAAATAAAACGGTCCCGGCAGAATAATTGCAGGGCTTATTTTTTTACCCCATCAAGTCCGTCCAGCAACGGAAAGAAAGGAAAAGCGTTATGAAACACATTGAAACCAAGAAAGGTTTAGAAACTCTCTTAAAGAGATACTTAGAAGCAGGAGTCACTGATGAGACTATGGATGTCAATGGTGGTTACCAAGCTGATTGGATCAGAACAATCAAAGGATGCATTGAGGAAGGATTCGCAATGGATGAAACCGATTACGAAAACACTCCTTACGAACTAAGAAAACTTTGGAGAGGACTTAAATAAGGAGGTTCTTCTATGAAGAAAAGGGTAGTAGCATATGCTCGTGTTTCCTCAAAATCGAGGAGCCAAGCACATTCTTTAGAATTCCAAAAAAACTATTGGAACGAAAAACTATCAACTGATCCAGATTACGAGTATCTTGGTCTTTTCTATGACCACGGAATAAGTGGCAAGACTATGAAAAAGAGACCATCTTTTATGCAAATGATTAATAAGGCATTAGATGGTGAGATTGACATCATCTTTACTAAATCAGTTCAGAGGTTTGCTCGTAACACTGAAGAGTTGCTCGACATAGTGCACCAACTTAGAGATATCGGTGTTTCAATAATCTTTGAGAAGGAAAATATAAACACTCTAGAAATCACTAGTGATTTATTCCTAACTGTTGCCGCCGTAGTAGCTGAAGAAGACCTTAATCGATATAGTGCTAACGTAACTTGGTCAATTAACGAATCCTATAAAAGGGGAGAACCAATGTCTTTTGGCGGAAGGATATATGGTTTTAACGTTGGAAAGAAATGTGAACTAACTATCAATCCTAAAGAAGCAAAAGTGGTAGTAAAAATATTCGAATTATATGCAAATGGATATTCACTAACCGATATTCAAAATTACTTAGAAAAAGAAGGCATCCCTAGTTCCTATGGCAATCCTAGATGGTCAAGAAACACCATCAGTGAGATGTTAAAAAACGAAAAATATATTGGTGATGTTCTTCTTCATAAGTCTTACAACAGAGATGGTATTAAGCATAAGAATTTGCATCACGATGTTGACCAATATTATGTAACTGGTCATCACGAACCTATTATTTCTAAGGAATTATGGGACAAGGTTCAAGAAGTCTTTGCAAGAAAGTATGTTGGTTCTACCAAAGGTATATATCAAAAAACATACCCTTTTACAGGTTTGATTGAGTGTTCTTGTTGCCATAAGAATTTTGCTCACAAAATGAATCATTCAAGTAATGAAAATGCCTATCCTTGGTATAGGTGTTCATCAACTAGAGATAAATGTACTTCAAGTGCGATTAGAGATGACATTCTTGAAGAATTATTTATCGAAGCTTTTAACGAATTCGTAACCCAAAAGTATAGAGGCATAGAAGAAGATGACCTTTTTAAGCAAGTCACTGATTTAGAAGAGCAAGAAAAGGAACTTACCAAACTCTATTCAAATGGTTGGATTTTGCAAGAAGCATACGCAAAAGAAGTGACTGATATAAGAAGCAAAATCAAGTCACTTAATAGTGAAATTATCGGTTTACGTAATAGAAACATTACAAATAAGGACTATAAACCCATTACCGTTTTTGATCCTACAAAGGTCGAAAAATTCATCAAGAAGTGTGTAATGAAAAAAGACACTTTAGAATTCCATTTTTATAATGGAGTAATCATCTCTAAAAAAGTAATTAACAGGAGGATTTATCATTATGTCAACTAGTACAGTTAGAATTATCAAAGCCAACCCATTCAATTATAAGAATGCTGGAACTAACGAAGGAACTCACATTCTTAGAGTAGCGGCATATGCACGTGTTTCTACTGATAGCGATGAACAAGAAGATTCTTTTGATAGGCAAGTCAGTTATTACACAAACCTCATATCAAGCAATCCAGATTGGAAGTTTGTTCAAGTATATAGTGATCCTGGTGTTACAGGTACAAGAGCAGACAAAAGGCCTGGTTTTATGCAAATGATGGAGGATTGTAGGGAAGGCAAAATCGATAAAATCCTTGTTAAATCTTTAGCTAGATTTGCTCGTAATACTGTTGACGCTCTTAAATACATTCGTGAGTTAAAAGAACTTGGAATCTCTGTTTTCTTTGAAACGCATAATTTAGATACATCAAGTGGTGGTGGCGAAATACTTTTAACAATCTTAGCTGCAACCGCTGAAGAAGAGTCTAGAACAATCTCCAAAAACATCAAATGGACTTATCAAAAGAAGTTTGAAAAAGGAGAATTTGTCTTCAACTATAAGAATTTTATGGGTTTCAAGAAAAAGGATGATGGATCATATGAAATAGTTCCAGAAGAAGCTGAAATAGTAAGAAGAATCTATAGAGAATTCTTAAATGGCAAAGCCATGTCTGAAATTAGTAAGGAACTTAATAATGAAAATATTCCTACCCCAGCACATAAACAAATATGGAGAGTAAACAACATTAAAAGCATCTTAACTAATGAGAAATATTATGGTGCTGTAATGATGGGTAAAACCTTTAAACCAGATGTTCTTTCAAAGAAAAGATACAAAAATGAAGGACAGGTTGATTCATATTATGTGGAGCATGCTCTTCCTCCAATCGTGTCAAAAGAAACCTTTGATTTGGTTCAATTTGAAATGAAGAAAAGAGAGGAGAAACTCAAGGTTGGTCAACGAATTGTCGGCAAGTATTCTAATAGATTCACTTTCTCTAAAATGATTCGATGTGGATGTTGTGGTGAGTTCTACGTTAGGAATTGCAATATGCGTGGTGGTAACCATAAAAACATTCCTTGTTGGACTTGTACTAATCATTTTAACGATAGTAGTTCCTGCCCACAAAATAGCATCAGTGAAAGGTCAATTGAGAATGCTTTCCTAGAAGCTTTAAAAGAATTGATTGGCGATGCTAGTGAATTAAAGACAATGCTTAATAATGCAATGCTAGAGGCAATAACTAATAGGCCAACAGTATCTAAAGATGAAATGGAACTTCAGTTAATTGGGCTTCAAGAAGAAATGCTTGAACTTCATAAGAAGAAAACCAAAGGATTACTTGATGCTAAAGAATATGCCACTAAAGGACAAAAACTTGCTGAAGAAATCGAAATCAAAAGAAAGAAACTTGAAGAACTAGAATCTGAAAGCATCTTGTCTCAAGTTATGGAAGAAAGAATCAATGATATCAACAAGTTGATAGATGGTGGTATCTCATTAGATACATTTGATCCATTAGTATTTAGAAGTATGGTTGATTCGGTTGTTATTAACGAAAGAACCAAATTAACATTCAAGTTCAAAGTAGGTATACAAAAGACTATAGTTACAACAGTTAAATAAGAAGAGAAGTGCCGAGTGGAGAAATCTGCTCGGTCTTTTTTAATTTTGGGACATATTTTGGGACATATTTTGTAAATAATAACTGGTGTGATAATATTAGTTTGCAGCAGGAGCAAGGATATCTAGTTGTTTCCATTGCGACACCTATGTTGATTTATCAAGGAGTGGTGTGCTGCACTTAGTTTAAGTAAACGATTAATGAGTACGAGAGGTTTATGTATGACTAGAGAAATTTTTGACTATAGTAAGTCTAATCCAAATGACTATGAGTATTATGGCTTCCACCTAAAAAATGGAAGATATCATATTGATACTAAAAGATTAAAAAAGCTTCACTGTGATGGATGTTTTCCAGAAGAACTTTTTTCTACTCCAAGAAACACCCATTATTTCGTTCCAAAACACAGAAACTATGCGGACTATGCTATTAACATCATGAGAGAGCAACTCAACAAATTAACTAGTGATTGGAATACTGAATATAAAGCGGTTATAAACAAAATCACCACTCCTAAAGAAGTGATGGATCAAGTTCGAACTAACGAAATCGCATACACAACTGATGTTGATGACTTAGACGATATTAATTTTGAAGTATTGAGAGCTGGTATTCGTCGTGAAGCAAAATATGATGAAGTTATTAAGAGTATTCATCTTCAATACCTTCAAAAAATTTTCACCGAGTTCTTTAGAACCATTCTTTTGGTTATTAAGGACAGGGGATATGAAAACACTATTGATTTCACATATAAGTATTTCTTCCAATATGTACAAAGCAAATTTAATGCGGAACAAAGAGAGCAAATCCTCTTTATAGGCTTCCACATTATAAGTATTTCGATGTTCTCAATAAAATTGACAATTTCTTAAAACACAATACTGTTATGGCTTATAATTCGTTAGCCAATAATGCTTTGAAAAAGATGAAAAACTTAAAAAGTTCCAATCGAAATTTGTGTATTCGGAAAAAGAGGCTGGCCATCCATATGAAAATGGTATGTACGCAGGAAGTTGGGTTAAATTAAGCCATCATTTGTGGATGAAATGCTTAATAATCTTCAAGAGTTCGCCAATGAGTTCTGTAAGCTTATGTATGATGAAGACTCAAAAGAAGCATATTGGAACTCGGATGAATCACTAGTAAAAATTTTAAGAGATAACTTTTTCGATTTTATGTAAAATATAAGAGCAACAAATAATCGAGCCTCAGCTTTATATGGAGGAGGTCAAGATTATGAATAGTTGCTACTCTTCCAATAAAGTTATGGAAGAAATCAAGTGTCGCATTAAAGACAAGTTCAAAAACCAAGAAAATTTGGCAAAGAGCTTGGTGCAAGTCGAAAGACCGTGAGTCGAATCTTAAATCATGGTACCGATATTATCACTTTCTTCAGAATATGCAAGATACTTGTATCGACGGAATATCAATCGACTGATATTCCTTTTTTTGTAACCTTTTTGGGGACAAAACAACAAAAATCAATAAAACAATGGTAAAAAACTATAAGTAAAACCAATTTATAAGATATAATTGGAATGATATATAACTTTTTGGGGATAAATTATGAAACGCATGAAATGTTCCGTTCTTTCTATGAATAATGGTTTGATGGCCTATTGGGAAGAGATTGAAGAAGCCGCTGTTTATCACGTTCATTTACTTGTTGGCGATAGAAATAAACGTAGGCAAAATCAAAGTTTTATTTTTGATGAAGAAAAATTTAGTGAGCTAGCATTAATTGATGTCCCTAGAAATTTGAAATATTATTCTTTCACTGATTTAGCTCCGATTCATTTAAATAAAACTGCGTTCTATGGAACCACTGATAGGGGTAGCGGAAGAGAATATTATATTTTTGTTGAAGCAGAGGATCGAGCAGGAAACATTATTGCATCTTCTGACCAAGTCAGAGGTGTTGTTGAGGATGATTCCAATGGTCCTAGAGGTGTTCCAGGAGGAGTTTACTTATGAGTTGGAAAAGAGTTAACTTATTAGATTGCCTTGGACGTGAAGTGTTTATGGATGAATACGGCTTTTGCCGTTTACATTTTAATGGCATTTTAATTAATGGCCTCAGGACTTCGGATTTGTTTAAATACAACGAGTCAAACAAGAGATATGAAAGATATATATTTGGTCAGTCAGGAGATTATTCAAAAGAGTTAGAAGATCTTTTTAATCTTGGCCTTGCAAAAAGAAAAAGATGAACCAACCATACTATGGCTATGGCTATGGAAATGATTTTTTGTCTCCAGGTCAAGCAACAAAAGTCAAAGTAGATAAAGTAACGATTTCTCTTAACACACATTATTATGCGTCATTTGGAAACAATGGTAGTGCAATGAGACAAGAAAACGTGTCCGATACGATTAAATTGGAATCACCTAAAGATATTAAGAAATACTCTTGCTGGTTGAAGAAGGTGCTAACTATTCATCTTTTAAAATGGTTATTTTGCCTGAGACAAAAGTGGATGATGAATTTTATCTTGTTGGGGTAGGAAAAGTAAAAGTTTCAAAAATTTGTGAATATCCTAATAAAGATGAAAATGTTTGTGAGGTTATTGATGTAGAAAACAAAAGACACTTAGTAAATAAGAATTCAGAAGTGTTCTATTTGCCGTATGACAATATTCCTAATGAATACAAAGTGCTAAATCAATCATTGAATGAACTGAAACTATCACCTTATCTCATTCGTCACAATGAACCTAATCACATTTATAACGTTTATTGGAACAAGATAGAAGAAGCCAGCTGCTACCACGTTATCCTTTATAAGCTTTTGAATATTAGGAATGCTAGACGTGTTTTGCAAATAGCTGATTATGAAATAGATAGAAACACTTGCTACTTCGCATTAGATAAATTAGCCGATAGAGATTTTGTTTTCAAAGTTAAAGCCGAAGACAGAAATGGAAATATTATTGCTGAATCAAGAGGTATGACTTCTGGTTCGCCAAAGTTTTTTTGATAGATAAAGGAGACAAGTATGCCAGTAATTGATCCAAACGCAGGAATCCATCATGGATTAGGCGCAATAAAAGAAGAATTACAAAAGTTAAACGCAAAAGTCGACAAACTAATTGCAAACGAAAAAAGCGAAGGTTTAAGAACAGAATATGCAAATGGTTTCACACTAAACACTCAAAACAATGTTATTTGGTGGTCAAAAGTCAACGATGCCGCTAGATATCATTTGGTGCTCAGTATTAATTCGGATGAAGTGTGTGCCATTGACTGTGACAGAGAGGACTAGATATTACGTTTTTGATAAATTGCCAAAAGATGTTTATTGTTCGGTGAAAGTAATTGCCGAGAATAGAGAAGGCAAAGAAATTGTTTCCGCATCAATCAAACTATAGGAGGGTTTGTCATGAGATATTACGAAGAAGAATTAGAAACATTAATCAAAGCTGGAGCAAAAGTTGTTGAAGTTGCTTCTTTTGAATGGGAAAGAGTACATGGGTTCGCTAATTATGTTGCAGAAGACTTAGGAATTGATTGGTACTCTTGGAGCAGTGTTTCCGGTTTAAAAGTTTGGGATGGTAAAGGTTTTAAAGTAATCAATGCTGACTGCATTACTTTACCAGGTGTTTTGGATTACTATTTGAAAAATGAAAATGATATGCTCCCTTGTTTTAGAGGACTTCCATCCATATAGTGAGGCTCAAAACCCTGTAAATATCGCTATTTAAAGAGAAATGATGAGGCCTCAAAACTATTCTCCAAAATATAAGAAAGCCATTATTTTAAGCTCTCCAAATAAATTCGTTCCTGAAGAATTGTCAAAAGAACTTCCTGTTATTGAGGTTGAATTGCCAGATAGACAAACTATCGAAGTTATTGCAAATAGTGTTGTTGAAGAATATAGCGAATACTGCATGGAAAGCGAAATCACTTCCAAACTCTTAGAGTCTGCTTTGGGTTTTACAGTTATGGAAGCTAGATTAGCTTTTGCTAAAGCAATTATTACAATAGAAAATTAACTGAAGAAGAAATCCCTCTAATCATTAGTGAAAAAGAACAAATTATTAAGAAGAGCGGACTTCTTGAATATTTCCATCCAAAAGAATTCTTGTCCAGCATTGGTGGTCTTGAGAATTTGAAAGAATGGATTCATAGACGTGGCAATGCCTATAGTGATGAAGCTAAAGACTTTGGTTTAAATACTCCTCGTGGTGTGTTGCTATTAGGTGTTCCTGGTTGTGGTAAATCATTAACCGCAAAAGCTATCGCTAATGAATGGAAATTCCCATTGTTAAGATTTGATTAGGTAAAGTGTTCGGTGGTATCGTAGGCGAATCTGAAAGAAACATTAGATATGCTCTTGACGTAGCCAAAACTATTTCGCCATGTGTTCTTTGGATTGATGAAATTGAAAAAGGATTAAGTGGATCACAAAGTAGTGGTAGAACCGATGGTGGTACCAGTGCTCGTGTCTTCGGCACATTCTTAACTTGGATGCAAGAAAAGAAAGAGCCTGTCTTTGTTGTTGCTACAGCAAACGATATCAGTTCATTACCACCTGAATATTACGTAAAGGTAGATTTGATGAAATCTTCTTTGTTGATTTACCATCCGCAAAAGAAAGAGATAACATCTTTAGAATCCACCTCAAAAATAAGAATAGAGATGCCGATAAACTCGGTTTAGATATGAATAAACTCGTAAAGTTAAGCGAAGGTTTCTCTGGTGCTGAAATTGAAGAAGTTGTTAACGAAGCATTATTTAATGCCTACGCAAATGGCCAAAAAGATTAGAAATGAAGAATCTCGTTGAATGCATCGAAGCGACATCCCCTCTTTCTAGAACAATGGCAGAAACATTGCCAACTTAAGAAAATGGGCGGAGCAAAGAGCTAGATTGGCCAGCTCTGAAAAGCCAGAAGAAGTCAAAGATCTCGGCGCTGATGTTCCAAGACTTCAACAAGA
The DNA here is from genome assembly GCA_050952805.1 of Bacilli bacterium. Lineage (GTDB taxonomy): Bacteria > Bacillota_I > Bacilli_A > RFN20 > CAG-826 > JAAYSA01. The sequence goes on from JBMNLM010000003.1 coordinate 24,178, forward strand.
ATATAAGAATCCATTTATAGCTAAGAAACACGATGATAAGTAATAAGCTGGTCCACATTGTCAAACACAATCAATTTGATAAAGGTTGGACATTATTTTCTCCTACCTCTTTTGAGATTGAAAGAAACTGGCAATTTAAAAAAGCAGACTTATCTAATGTTGTTAAGCTAATCACATTCTCCACTCAAGTTAATTTGGCTCTGGCGGAAACATGTCTTCCTTCGAGAGTAATTAATGAATTAGAGTGGTCTAACAAATATATTAAAGTCAACATAATTGCTAAAAGCAAAGAAATTGTAGATAGATATAAAAATCTCACATTTAGCTCCTGTAAAATCGACGAATCGTTGAATATCAATTACATTGGAATAACTGGCAAAAGCAATGGATATTTTATGCTTGGAGATGATTTGTGTGAGATTGATGAATCAGTTGAAAAGATTTATTTCAGTTCCACAAAAGTAACTGACAAGTATTCGTCTTTAGAAAAAGCAAAATTGATGATTGTTTGTAATGGCGGTAAACACCAAGATTTTGCTAATTTATTATCTCTATCTAATAAATATGGTTTAAAGTGCCGCTATGTAATTAGAGACAAGTATTTTGATAGAGCAGCATACGATTTCGCTAAGGACAATAAAATCGAATTATTTGTTTCGAATGATGTTGATGATGTAGTCCTTATCATTAATAAAGATGATTCGATAAGCAGACTTTCTACTTTAAACGATGGATACGTTGTTTTATATCCAGTTGATAGAATAAGCACCTATGTCGGTAATCTATATAAGAATTTATTCTTAAAAGACACCATAGAAGTAGATAAGATTCCTGCGGATGTCTATTCCTGCTTTGATGGGAAAAAACGAAAAACTAAATATTGCCGATGCAGTAGTTGTTAAAAAAGATGTCGCTTTAAGCGAAATGTCAGATTTTGTTGACGAGGTTTCGATAAATCAATTACTGAAAGTCATAACAATTATTCCAATAGAGGAAAAACAACACAGTATTTCTTTACATTAATACCGCCATTATTCGATTCTTCGTACGTTGAATCTTCTATTTATGCACCTGTTCACAAACTTCAGGAAGAGTGGGCAACTCTAAATAAAATAAGATTTGATAGAGTTGTTAGAGATTATCGTGAATTTATGAACAAAGATTCTAAATTGATCTCATTTATTGATTATTCTAAAAGTTTACAGATAAACTCGAGGAAATGGTGAAAAACTGCTCTTATAGAGGCTATTATTCCGAAATCGAAAAAGCTATTGGCATATACGAAGACTATCAAAAGATCATCTTTGATGATTGCTCATTTATGTTTAATGAAATCAACTCAGAAAGTTCAGGAACTAAATTTGATAAGTTTGATGCGAAATTGAGGGATATAGAAAAACAATCAAAGAAAAAGAAGTGCTCGTTTTCATGGGTACAGATGTTTTAAGTAACAAGAGAAGAATAGAAATTCTTAACAAGAAAATCGAGGACCTGTTAGCGTTAAAAGAAAAATTCGAAGGTAGTGCAGCAACTCGCTCAAGCAAGGAAGCTGAAACATTTGTTGCATATTGCAAAAAACTTGTTGGTGGTGTTTCTTCTTCAAAAGATGATTCAGATTCTATTGGCAAGATAGTTAACACCAGTGAGGGGTCAAAATTGGTTAAATTGAACAGTTTTGTATCTAACTATCTAAAACAAATTAGCGACTATTTAATTAAGTGCATCGCTTGTTTGAAAAACTTAAGAGATATACATATTCCAGAAGATTATCCGGTGTTTGAAAAAGAGAACCAAAAATATATCGTTTTGAATGAATTGAGCGAGTTTGATTCCGCGAAAGAATTATGCAAAGAATTCTCGCTAAAGTGCTTAGCAAGGAGGTAGGGCATGAGTTGTCAAAGAACTGTTAAAACTTTTGAAACCGTTGAAGTTAAAATCGACACATGCAATAAAAAAGAACTAGAAGAGCTTGAAAAAAGTATAGTTTCTGCAATTAATCAAAAGTTAGAAAAACTTAATATTCTAATTAGAAATTGTGATATTTATTCCAACGGAAACTGCATTCTTGTTCATGATAGATTTAATATCTGCTCTAGTTTAAAAGAAGTGGCGGAAGCATTCGGCTTAGAATGCGAATTAGTCGATTGTTCCTTAAAAGGAAAAACTTATTTAATTGCCGATCAACTTCTACGTGTATTAAAACAAATAGATGTCCGGTTTAACTTTGGCTCCAATGTTGCCAATAAAGAACTTAATGGTGAAATAGAAGACATAATGGGAGAATTTGGAATTACCAAAATCGACGCAGGCATTTTAGAAATGGTTAGAAACATCAAAAAGAATGGTGTTTATACAACTACAAAAACAAGAGAAGTGTCTCAAACATTTTATGATGGTAGATTAATTGACCACTCTGAAGGCGGTTGGTCTACTGATGAAGGTGCGATTAGAGATAGACTTCTAAATATGTCTAAGGAAGCTGAAAACGTTGTTAAGAAAACCAATGTTTGTTTACGAGATGGCACAACAAAGCTGATTTATACAAGAGCAAGACAAATGGGATATGCTGTCCAAGAAGTTAAAAAGGGAACTCAAACCCAATTAGTTTTAGTGAGGTACGAATAATGCCAGAGAAGAAAATTGTTGTAAATATTAGTGATACCGGCGAAATCGATGCTGAAACCTTTAACATGGAAGGCACTGAGTGTCTTGAAGAATTGGATAAGTTATTAAAGGATTTGGCTCTTGAATCTGAAACTACAAAGAAACCAGAGTTTTTTAAGAACTCTACAAAGGTTGACAACACAATCAAAGTTAAGAAATGATTAACATTCAAAGAATGATGCTTGTTGATAATGAGCATCTTTATGGTCCAGGCAAAAGGCTACTTATATACTTAAAAGGCTGTTCTATTCATTGTGAGGGATGTATTAATCCACATCTATGGTCTTTTGATGGTGGGACTCCTCTATCGTCCGATGACATCTTAAAGATTCTTTTAGATAATAATCTAGATGGTGTTACTCTTCATGGCGGTGAACCGCTAGATCAAGCGGATGAACTACTGAAGACTGTTAAAGATATTAAAGCAAATGGTAAAACAGTCATCTTATTTACAGGGTATATAAAGAAAGAACTAAGCGGTAATAGATTAAAGATATGGAACTTAGCAGATATAGTAGTGGCTGGAAGATTCCAACTTAAAAAAAGAAATGTCTATCTCCAATTCCGCGGTTCAACAAATCAAAGGGTATATACCCACAAAGGAAAATATAAGAACTATAAACTTAAGGATGGATATACAACAGCTATGTTCACAATTGATGAAAATGGTGACATGGATGTTAATGGCTTCTTAACTGAAGATATAGCTGAATTAATGAAGAATAAATAGTCTGTCCCAAATGTGGGTACAAAAACATAAATTATTCTTTTTGTGCTTTATCCTAGATACATCGGAGGCACAAGAATGGAAATTTCACCAATATTTACAGTATTAGGCATTATTAACACGGTAATTAGTGTTATTGCTTGTCCAATTATTGCAGGATATAAAACAAGAAGCGTTGTTGGTTGGATATTCGGCGGTTTGTTTCTAGGATTAATTGGCTTAATAATAGTTTCATGTTTGCCAAAACGAGACTATTAATGTTTTAATAAAATAGGTTCAAGTCCTGTCACTCAGTGATTTTGTATCAAAGGACTTCTTCAACCTATCGGCAAAACCTTGATTTGTATCAGCAATATTCTTCAAGGGCATA